>NZ_JAXUHN010000093.1:0-13936 GCF_035916875.1 Methylomicrobium sp. Wu6 | reverse complement strand
CAAACATGCGTCATCGTTTTCTGATAGTTCTAATCGGGCAACCCTTGCCAACTCTGTTTCCTGCTGGTTCTAAAAAGCTTTTAGTTTAACGCCAATCAACTTTCTGCGAGACACTTATACAGGACTTTTAGTCGTAAAGAAATTCAGCAATCAGCAGATTCTAGGTAATTGCTCGCCGTTAAATAAGTCCATAATCCGGCTGACGCCCATGACGTTTTCCAGCGTGACCATGCCGCGAAGATGTGTCGATTTAACCTCGCCTATGCGGCATGCCTGTCGGCCAAGCGGATGCCTCCGCAAAACGGACAAGGCTTGTTCTGTCTGGGCCTCGGGAACGAATGCGATAAATGCGCCTTCATTGGCGATATAGACCGGGTCGAAACCTAAAATCTCGCAGGCGCTTTTGA
Source organism: Methylomicrobium sp. Wu6 (assembly GCF_035916875.1). Lineage (NCBI taxonomy): Bacteria > Pseudomonadati > Pseudomonadota > Gammaproteobacteria > Methylococcales > Methylococcaceae > Methylomicrobium > Methylomicrobium sp. Wu6. The sequence goes on along the minus strand of NZ_JAXUHN010000093.1, from coordinate 13,529 downwards.
CATTGCTATTAATTGGCAGTGCGGCTTCGCTAATTTCGATGTGCTGCCGCGCCGTTGCGGCCAGTTCTATCAACGCGGCAGCCAGGCCGCCGCGTGTCAGGTCGCGCAGGCAATGGATGTCGATTCCGGCCGCCAGCAATTCCCTGACGAGTCCGGAAAGGTCGGCGCAATCGCTTTCGATTTGGTGCTCGAAATTCAAGCCTTCGCGTTCCAGCATCACCGCGATGCCATGCCGGGCCAGATCGCTGTTCAGCAGAATGCTGTCGCCTGCTTGGATGCGGCTTGGGATAATATCAATAGTATTGTCGACGAGGCCGATGCCGGCTGTATTGATGAAGACGCCGTCGCCTTTGCCCTTTTCTACGACCTTGGTGTCGCCGGTCACGATCAGCACGCCCGCCTGCTCGGCGGCGCGCCGCATCGATTCCATGATGCGTTGCAGGTCCTCGATCGGGAAACCTTCCTCGATGATCAGCGCACAGCTTAAATACAATGGCCTGGCACCGCTCATCGCCAGATCGTTCACGGTGCCGCAGACGGCCAGCTTGCCGATGTCGCCGCCGGGAAAAAACAGCGGCTTGACCACATACGAATCGGTCGTGAAGGCGATTTTGGAGCCGTTGATGGCGAATACCGCGCTATCGTGTTTCTGGTCCAGCAGCGGATTGCTGAACACCGGCTGGATCAGGGTGTCCAGCAATTGCTGCATCAGGCGGCCGCCACCGCCGTGCGCCATCACGATTCGATCGTATTGCAGAGGCAGCGGGCAGTTCAATTCGAGTTCAGACACGAGGATGGCCGCGGTAATGGAAATAGGCGGCGCAAGCGCCTTCGGAGGACACCATGGTCGCACCCAACGGTTGTTCGGGGGTGCAGCGGGTGCCGAACTCGGGGCATTGGGGCGGCTTGATCAGGCCCTGCAACACCGCACCGCTCCGGCAGAGGGCGGATTCCCGTGTGGCGATGCCTGCGACCAGAAACCGATGTTCGGCGTTCCAGTCGCGGTATTCGGCGTTTAACGCCAAACCGCTCTTGGCGATAGGGCCTAGCCCTCGCCAGCTGCGGTCGACGGTATCGAATACCTTTTGCAGCAAGGCTTGGGCGGGCAGGTTGCCTTGTGCTTTCACGACCCGGCTGTATTCGTTCTCGACTTCAAAGCGGCCCTCTTCCAGTTGTTTGACGGTCATATAGAGCCCTTGCAGCAGATCGACCGGCTCGAAACCGGTGATCACGATGGGAATCTTGTAGCGCGCGACAATCGGCAGATATTCAGGGGTACCCATGATCGAACACACATGCCCGGCTCCGAGAAAGCCCTGCACGGTGTTGCCGGGGGAGTTCAGCAGCGCTTCGATCACCGGCGGCACGCGAACATGGCAAACCAGCAGCGTAAAGTTTTCGAGGTGCAATTGCCTGGCCTGATAGGCCGCCAAAGCGGTGGCCGGCGCGGTGGTTTCAAAACCCACGCCGAAAAATACCACCTGTCGGTCCGGGTTTTGTCGCGCCAGGGCCAGCGCATCCAGGGGCGAATAGACGATGCGGATATCGGCTCCTTGCGCCTTCACGCCGAGCAGGTCGCTTTGGGAACCGGGGACGCGCAACATATCGCCGAAGGAACAGAATATCACTCCTGGCGTCTGCGCAATCGCCAGCGCCTTGTCGATGTATTCGATCGGAGTGACGCAGACCGGGCAACCGGGGCCGTGGATCAATTCGACCGCGCCGTCCAGCAACTGGTCAATGCCGTATTTGAGCGCGCTATGGGTTTGTCCGCCGCAGACTTCCATGATTTTCCAGGGTTGGCTCGCGGTCGATTTGATCGCCGCGACCAGCTTTTTGGCGGTGGCGGGGTCGCGGTATTCTTGCAGATATTTCATGAGTCTTCACTCGTCGCGTCCAGCACTCGAAAAGCCTGAAGGCTGGCTTGGGCTTCTTCCTCGTCCAGCACCGAGAGCGCGAATCCGGCATGGACGATCACGTAATCGCCGACCTTCGCTTCCGGAACATAGGCCAGGCTGATCTCCCTGATCACGCCGGAAAAATCGATCCGGCCGGTGCGCGCCAAGGGGTCGCTTGCGTTTGAAAGGTTGATGATGCATCCGGGAACGGCTAGGCACATAGATTTATCCGATATATTTTGCTGCATACAGTTGCCCGAGCGCCAGGCCACCGTCGTTCGGGGGTATTTTTTGGTGCCGGAACACCTGGAAGCCGGCGTTTGTCAGTTTGCTCTCAGCCTTTTCGACTAGGCAGGCATTCTGGAAACAGCCGCCGCTCAACACAATGGTCTGCTCCCCGGCGCGCCGGGCCACGGCCAGGATCATCTCAGCCAGCGTATTATGGAATTTTTTAGCTATCAATTCAGCATTGTGTTCAGGGATGTAAGCCAAAAGATGCTCGACTGTGTCTTGCCAGTCGATAACCAGCGGCTCACCGGCGATGATCCGGAAGGGATAAGATCCGTCGTATTCGCTTCTCGCCGCATAGCTTTCCAGCGCCATCGCCGCCTGGCCCTCGTATTGACTTACCTGGCAAAGCCCCAGCAGGCTGGCGACCGCATCGAACAGGCGGCCCGCGCTGGTGGTGCGCGGACAGTTGATCTGTTTCGCCAAGGCCGGGCGCATAAACTGCAATTCAGATTCGGAAAAAGGCAGCAAGTTCAGGTCGAATACGCGCTCACGATAGATTTCGTGAAGCAATCCCAGCGCGGAACGCCTGGGCTCCTGTATCGCTTTGCCGCCGCCGGGCAATGAAAATGGACGGAAATGGGCAAAACGCACAAAACCGTGGTTGTGAATCCGTAGAAACTCGCCGCCCCAGAGCGTGCGGTCGTCGCCGAGACCGTTGCCGTCCCAGGCGACGCCGAGCAAAGGCGGTTCCAAACCGTGTTCGGCCATGCAGGCCAGGATGTGCGCGTAATGATGCTGCACTTTGCCGATTACCGCCGGCTGCAATTGCCGTTCCGCAAACTGGCTGCTGCCGTAAGCGTCGTGCAGATCGCGCATCACTCTCTCAGGCTTGATCCGATAAAACTGTTGAAGATCGGCTAACGTGGCTTCGCATTGCCGTTGCGAGGCTTCGCAGTCGAGATCGCCAATATGCGGGCTCAGGATCATTTGCCGGTCATGACAGATGGCGATCGTGTTTTTTAAATGGCCGCCGACCGCCAGCGCATCGGGCAGCGCCGATTTCAGCATGACGGGCAAGGGAGCGTAACCCCTGGCGCGGCGCAGCACTGTCATTTTATCGCCTATCATCCGGACAATCGAATCGTCCAAGGGGCGTAGGATCGGCCGGTCATGGGTCAGAAACACATCGGCGATGCCGGAAAGCCGGCCTAAGGCCTGATCGTTGTCAATGCAGATCGGTTCGTCCTCTCGGTTGCCGCTGGTCGCGACGACCGGAGCGCCGAATTCGCGCAGCAGCAAATGATGCAGCGGCGCGTAGGCCAGCATCACGCCGAGCAGGTCGGTGCCGGGCGCTGCCGCATCTGCGACCGGCGCGCCTTCCCGTCTTTTCAGCAGCACGATCGGCGCGGCGGTTGAAGCCAGTGCCTGCTGTTCAAGATCGTTGATCGCACATAATTCTCGGGCCACCGCCAAATCGGCCACCATCAGCGCAAACGGTTTTTGCGGACGGTGTTTTCTAAAGCGCAGGCGTTCGATCGCAGCCTGATTGGCCGCGTCTACCCAGAGCTGAAAGCCGCCGATGCCCTTGATTGCGATAATCTTTCCTTCCCGTAAGTAATCGATCCCGGCGTGCAAGGCCTCGTCATGCGCGGGCAAATGCCTGCCAGCCGGGTCGAGCAGGCTCAAGACCGGCCCGCAGTTCGGGCAGGCGAGCGTTTGCGCGTGGAAGCGCCGGTTGTCGGCAGACCGGTAATCGCGGGCGCAGTCCGCGCATAGGGCGAAGCCGGCCATCGCCGAGCGCTCCCGGTCGTAAGGCAGGCTCTGCATGATGCTGTAACGCGGGCCGCAGTCCGTGCAGCTGGTGAACGGATAGCGGTAAAAGCGGCTGTCGGGATTGAATATATCGTTGATGCACTCCGCGCAGGCCGCGATGTCGGGCAAGACGTAGGCCGATTTGCCGCCTTCGACAGTGCTGGCTTTGATCTGAAAATCGCGGTAATTCGCGGGCGGCTGCTTGTCGACCGTGATCGAGACGATGCTGGCCAGCGGCGGCAACTGGCTGCGCAGGCTCTCAAGAAGTTGTTGCTGCAAGTCGGGCTCGCCTTCGATCGCAATCGTCAGCCCCTCGGCGGTATTGGCGACCCAGCCGTTTTGCCGGCACAGCCCCGCAAGGCGGGCGATAAACGGCCGCATGCCCACGCCCTGGACATAGCCTGTAATCGTAATGACAAGATGCTCGGTAATAATTTTGAAACCTGTTGAACTAATAACCGGATATTAATACTATTTAACCGCGATCTTGGATAAAAAATAAATAACCGTTTTAAAATCAGACCCAGCCAGGCAGTCCCCATGCGACAGTTCATTCAGAGTCTTGCAGCAAAACACGATTTTCGGCCGACGCACTTGCTGGAAATGTTAAGAGCGGTTCAGGCCCGCTACCATCATATTCCGGCCGATGCGGTCGAACTGCTGGCCGAAGCCTTGCGCATCCCGCGAACCCGAATCATCGACGCCACCGAATTCTACAGTTTTTTCTCGACTGATCCCAAGGGCCGTTATGAACTGCTGATCAGCGATTCGATCACCGACCATATGCTGGGCAAGCAGGAGTTGATGGCTTATCTGGCGGGTAAACTGGGCGTTGCGGTCGGCGCAGTCCGAGACGACGGCGTGGTGAGTCTGGACAACACTTCCTGCACCGGCATGTGCGACCAGGGGCCGGCAGGGCTGGTCAACGGCTACGTCTTGACCCGTCTCGACCGGAGCCGGATCGACCAAATCGCCGAACTGATTGACGGGGAAATTCCTCTGGAGGAATGGCCGGCGGAATTTTTTAATGTCGATGACAATATCCAGAAGTCGGGTTTATTGCTGGACAGCCCGGTTGAGCAAGGCGAAGCATTGAAGGCGGCGATCGCCAGAGGCTTGAAGGAAACCCTGACAGAAATCGACAAGTCGGGCCTGCGCGGGCGGGGCGGCGCAGGCTTCAAGACCGCAATGAAATGGCGCTTCTGCGCCGAAGAACAGCAAACCGAACGCTATGTGGTGTGCAATGCGGACGAGGGGGAGCCCGGCACCTTCAAGGACCGGGTGCTGCTGAATTCGTTCGCGGATCAGGTGTTCGAAGGCATGACCCTGTGCGCCGCGATCATCGGCGCGAAGCAGGGTTTTCTGTATTTGCGCGGCGAATATCTGCATCTTTACGATAAACTGCAAGCCGTTCTGGCTGCGCGCCGCGCGGCCGGACTGCTCGGAACGGGGATTTTGGGCGGGACAGTCGATTTCGACATCGAAATCCGCCTCGGCGCGGGTGCCTATATTTGCGGCGAGGAATCGGCCCTGATCGAATCCTTGGAAGGCAAAAGCGGCATCCCGCGCAACCGCCCGCCGTATCCGGTCACCAGCGGCTATCTCGGAAGGCCCACGGTCGTGAATAACGTCGAAACCTTCTTTGCGGCGTCCGCGATCGCGGTGCATGGCGGCGACTGGTTTGCGGCCTGCGGCACCGAAAAGTCGCAAGGCAGCAAGATTTTGAGCATCAGCGGCGATTGCGCCAGACCCGGAATTTACGAATACCCGTTCGGCACGACGGTCCGCACCATTCTGGATGACTGCGGCGCGAGCGACGTGTTCGGCGTGCAGGTCGGCGGGCCTTCCGGAACCTTCATTTCCGACCAGGAATTCGACCGCAAGCTGGCGTTCGAGGATCTGGCCACCGGAGGCTCGTTCATCGTCTTTAACCATAGCCGCGACATTCTCGCTATCGCACACAATTTCACCCATTTCTTCGCGCATGAAAGCTGCGGCTTCTGCACGCCTTGCCGGGTCGGCACATCGCTGCTGCGGAATCAGCTCGACAAGATCACAGGCGGCCACGGCTCGGCTGGCGACGTGGTCGCTCTGGAAGAAATTTGCCGCCTGATCAAGACCAACAGCCATTGCGGCCTCGGGCAAACGGCCGCGAACCCGGTGTTGACGACATTGGAACGTTATCCCGAGCTCTATCAAAGCCGCTTGAAGAAAATCAGTTACGAACCGGGCTTCGATCTCGACGGCGCGCTCGAAACCGCGCGGCGCATGGCGAACCGCAGCGATGCGGCGGCGCATTTGCAACAAACGGCGGCAGAACATGAGTAAAACGATCACGATCGACGGCAAGGCCATCCCTTTCACCGAGGGGCAAACGATCATGGAGGCCGCGACCGCGGCGGGCGTCTACATTCCGCATCTCTGCCATCATTCGGACTATACGCCGCACGGCAGCTGCAAGCTCTGCAACGTCAGGGTCAACGGCCGAATCTGCTCGGCCTGCACTTTCCCGGCGGCAGAAGGCCAGGATGTCCAAAACCACAGCGAGGAGCTGAATGCCGACCGGCGGCGGATCACCCAGATGCTGTTCGTCGAGGGTAACCATCTCTGTCCCGGCTGCGAAAAAACCGGCAACTGCCAGTTGCAGGCGGTCGCCTATCATCTGAACATGCTCGACAATCGTTTTCCGCATTTTTACGCGAAACGGAACATGGACGCCTCGCATCCGGACGTATTGATCGACCATAACCGCTGCATCTTCTGCACGCTGTGCGTGCGCGCGAGCCGGGAAAAAGACGGCAAGGACGTGTTCGCGATCAGCGGCCGCGGCATCAACAAGCATTTGATCGTGAACGCCGAAAGCGGCCTGTTGAAAGACACCGATCTCGAGGCGACCGATCAGGCCGCCAATATCTGCCCGACCGGCGCGATTCTGATCAAACGCACCGGCTACACGGTGCCGATCGGTGAGCGTGTGTATGACCATAGAGAGATCGATGAAGTCAGCCTTGCCGCATCCGGTTCCCTACCGATTGCGGCACTCTCGCCATCCCTGGCAGTCGGAACCGAGGGAGACGATCATGACCGCTAAAAAAATTCGCGTCGCCACCACCTCGTTGGCGGGCTGCTTCGGCTGCCACATGTCCTTCCTCGACATCGACGAGCGTATGCTGCAACTGGCCGAAGTCGTCGAATTCGACCGCTCGCCAATCACCGACATCGAACACTGCACGAATTGCGACATCGGCCTGATCGAAGGCGGCGTCTGCAACTCCGAAAACGTGCATGTGCTGCGCGAGTTCCGCAAGAACTGCAAGATCCTGGTCGCGGTCGGCGCCTGCGCGATCAACGGCGGCCTGCCGGCCTTGCGCAACTTCATCCCGCTCGAAGAATGCCTGCAGGAAGCCTATCTGGACGGCATCGGCGTCGAGAATCCGCAGATTCCGAGCGATCCCGAGCTGCCGTTGTTGCTGGACAAGGTGCGGCCGGTGCATGAAGTGGTCAAGATCGATTATTTCCTGCCCGGCTGCCCGCCGTCGGCGGATGTGTTCTGGAAATTCTTGACCGATTTGCTGGAAGGGCGTGAGCCGTCGCTGTCTTATGAGCTGGTGCATTATGATTAAGCGATCAGCGACGAAACCTGTATTGACATCGGTGCTGACATGTCCCGAGTGCGGATTTGAAAAACAGGAAATCATGCCGACCGATTCCTGTATTTATTTTTACCCATGTACGAATTGCCAGGCTTTATTAAAACCTAAGCAGGGCGATTGCTGCGTCTTTTGTTCATATGGAACGGTTGCCTGCCCGCCGAAACAATTGGGCGATACCTGTTGTTCTAGTTAAATATTAGAGAAGTCTATGTACGAACATTTAGAAACCGCCGAGAACAGCGAAAATCTGAAACGCGTCGCCGTCGATCCAGTCTCGCGCGTCGAAGGCCACGGCAAGGTTACGCTATTGCTCGACGAAAACAACCAGGTCAGGCAGGCGAGGCTGCATATTGTCGAATTCCGCGGTTTCGAGCGCTTCATCCAGGGGCGGCCTTACTGGGAGTTGCCGGTGCTGGTGCAGCGTTTGTGCGGTATCTGCCCGGTTAGCCATCATCTGGCCGCCGCCAAGGCGATCGACCAGCTGGTCGGCGTCGATCCTGACAATCTGACACCCAGCGCAACCAAATTAAGACGCCTGCTGCATTTCGGCCAGGTCCTGCAGTCGCATGCGCTGCATTTCTTTCATCTGTCCAGCCCGGACTTGCTGTTCGGCTTCGAAAGCGACATCGGCAAGCGCAACATCATCGCGGTGTTGAACGCCTATCCCGACATCGGCCTGCAGGGCGTCAAGCTGCGCAAGTACGGCCAGGAAGTGATCCGGATGGTGTCGGGCAAGCGCATTCACGGCACCGGCGCGATCGCCGGCGGCATGAACAAGTCGCTGACCAAGGCCGAGCGCGATTATTTACTGGAAGATGTCGATCAGATGATTCGATGGGCGGCGGATTCGGTCGCGCTGATCAAAAAGGTGCATTGCTCCAGCTTGCCTTTTTACGACGAGTTCGCGACGATACGCAGCAATTATCTGGGCCTGATCCAGCCGAACGGCGCGCTGGAGCTGTACCACGGCGGTATTCGCGCGAAAAACGATCAAGGCGAAACGATTCTGGATCATTTCGACTATTGCCGTTATAACGAGGCGATTCACGAAGAAGTCCGCTCCTGGTCGTACATGAAGTTTCCCTATCTGTTGTCCCTCGGCAAGGAAAATGGCTGGTACCGCGTCGGCCCGTTGGCACGGGTCAATAACTGCGACTTCATCGATACGCCGATGGCCGAGGCGGCGCGCCTGGAGTTCAAGGCGCACAGCAATGAAGCGATGGTGCACAGCACCCTGGCGTTTCACTGGGCGCGTCTGATCGAACTTTTGCATTGCGCCGAAAGCATCAAGATATTGCTGCACGATCCTGACATCATCGGGCAAGATTTGGTTACCCAGGGCGAAAAACGCTTCGAAGGCATCGGCGTAATCGAGGCGCCGCGCGGCACGCTGTTCCACCATTATCAGGTCGATGAAAACGACATCGTGACCAAGGCCAATCTGATCGTCTCGACCACCAGCAACAACATGGCGATGAACGAGTCGGTGCGGCAGGTGGCGGCGACGTATCTGTCCGGCCGCGAACTGACCGAACCGCTGTTGAACAACCTGGAAGTCGCGATACGCGCCTACGATCCGTGTCTGTCCTGCGCCACCCATGCGGTGGGCAAGATGCCGCTGCAGCTTGAGTTGATCGATGTCGAGGGCCAGCTGGTCGATAAACTGATCAAGCATAATGACGGCAGAATCGACCGAAATGCCTAAGCCCGTTCTGCTGTTGGCCTGCGGCAATCCGAGCCGGGGCGATGATGCGTTGGGGCCTTTGCTGCTGGAATTTGTCGAGGCGCATTGTGATTCGAGCGAAATCGAGCTGTTGACCGATTTTCAATTGCAGATCGAGCACGCGCTGGACCTGGAAAATCGGGAACTGGTCCTGTTTGTGGACGCTTCGGTAAGCTGTGCCGACCCTTTCGAGCTTACCGAGCTTGAACCGGCGCTGGACAGCAGTTATACGACCCACGCGATGAGTCCCGCGGCGGTGATGGCGGTTTACCGGTCGATCAAAAAACAGCCGTTGCCCCCGTGCTTTCTGCTCGGCATCAAAGGCGAGTCGTTCGAGCTTGGCGAGGGGGTGAGCGGAAATGCCGGGAAAAATCTGCAACAGGCTTGCCGGTTTGTCGAGGGCTTATTGGACAATCCCGATCTTGCGGTTTGGCGGCAATTGCTCCCTGGCCGGACGGGGCATGTTGCCCCGTCCGCAGGATTTCAGGGATGCATAGGAATATCGGCATCGTAAAATCGATGCGGGACGGGATTGCAAATCCCGTCCCGCGAGTCACTGCCATTCCCGTGAAAATCGATAAGCTCCCACGGGTGATTTTTTTGGAAGCAGTCGTCATGCATGAACTTTCATTGCTCGAAAACGTGCGCGAAATTCTCGAAAGCCACGCGCAGAGCCAGAACTTCGCCAAAGTTACCCGGGTGACTCTGGAGATCGGCAAGCTGTCCAGTGTGGAGCCGGAGGCGATGCGCTTCGGTTTCGATGTGGTGATGAAAGGCTCGTTGGCCGATGGGGCGGAACTGGTGATCACCGAAGCGAGCGGGATCGGGCTGTGCCGGCAATGCGGTCGTCAGTCGGTCATCGAAACCTTATACGATCCCTGCGCAGAGTGCGGCTGTCCTTATGTGGACGTCGTCCAGGGCGCGGAGATGAAAATTAAAGATTTGATAGTCATTTAGTTGCGGAATCATTATGTGCGGAATATGCGGTTGCGGCTCCACTGAGCCAAAACAGGCTCATCGATTCGTGTTGAGCCAGGGTCACCACCATCAACATGATCATGACGAGCCAGATACGGGGCGTATGGTCAAGATCGAGCAGGAACTGCTCGGCAAGAATAATGCGTACGCGATGCAAAACCGGTCGTATTTCAAGGACCATCATATTTTCGCGTTGAACCTGGTTTCGAGCCCCGGCGCAGGTAAAACGACCTTGCTGGTCGAAACGATCAAGGCCCTGAAAGGCCAGGTGCCGATCGCCGTGATCGAAGGTGACCAGCAGACCGAACACGACGCCGACCGTATCCGGGCCACAGGCACGCCGGCGGTACAGATCAACACCGGCCGCGCCTGCCATCTGGATGCGCACGGCGTCGGCCATGCAGTGATGGAACTGGGCGTGCAGGATAACAGCCTGTTGGCGATCGAAAATGTCGGCAATCTGGTCTGTCCGTCTTCTTTCGATTTGGGCGAGGCGCATAAAGTCGTGGTGCTGTCGGTGACCGAAGGCGACGACAAGCCGCTGAAATACCCGGACATGTTCCATGCGGCGGACTTAATGCTGATCAATAAAACCGATTTGCTGCCGTATGTCGATTTCGACATCGAACGCTGTAGCGATTACGCGCGACGGGTCAATCCGGATATCCGGATCATTCGTCTGTCGTCGACCAAGGGCGAAAATTTTTCGGCCTGGACGGATTGGCTTTTGGAGCAAATGCAAGCGCTTGTGTAAGGGGCTACGTCAGTAAGTTCAGGGAGTTCGTCATACCGCCGGACTATTGGCATCCAGAATACAGAGGAGTATTTGATGCCAGCCGTCCTTGGCTTTTTTCGTAATGTTATAAGAACAAACGGAACCACCATGAATGACACAGCAAAAAATGCTTCGCGGGGTTCCGTCTTATACCTTTCCCATGGCGGCGGCCCCTTGCCCTTGCTGGGAGACGGCGCCCACCGGGAGATGATCGCGGCTCTAAAAGAAATAGCACCTCTTCTTGGCAGCCCTTCGGCTATTGTAGTGGTCAGCGCGCACTGGGAAGAAGGCCGGCCGACCGTTACCGGCGGGGCGTCGCCTGGATTGATTTATGATTATTACGGGTTTCCGGAAGAATCTTATCGGATCGCGTATCCCGCACCCGGCGAGCCTGCACTGGCGAATAAAATAGCCGGTTTGCTGCAAAGCCATGGCTTTGACGCAAAACTTGATGAGCAGTGCGGTTTTGATCATGGTTTGTTCGTGCCGTTGAAGATTCTCTACCCGGAGGCGGCTATTCCATGCGTGCAACTGTCTCTGGTCAACAGTTTACGGCCAGATGAGCACATCCGCATCGGCAGGGCTTTAGCGGGGCTGACAAACGATAACATACTGGTTATCGGTTCCGGGTTTTCGTTTCATAATCTCAGGGCTTTTTTTGCGCCATCGACGCCGGAAGCGCGGTCGATGAATGAAGCCTTCGAGCAGTGGCTTGTCCTTACCTGCTCCAGTCGCGAAATAAGCGAAGCTGAACGGGAACGCCGGCTGGTGAATTGGGAGAATGCTCCGGCGGCAAGGTATTGCCACCCGAGAGAAGAACACCTGTTGCCCTTGCATGTTTGTTACGGCGTCGCTGGGTTGCCGGCAGGACAAGTCTTCAGGTTTGAAATCATGGGCAAAAAGGCGAGCGCCTATCTCTGGTAAAGCGGCTTCCTAAAGAAAAAGGAGGGTTAAGCATCGAAGGGTTCGCTGCAACACGTGATACGGAAATGCTCATAGGGTTTCGCCCACCCACCCCTCAAGGTATAAAGTCATTCTTCGGTGTCGCGTAATCCGTGGTAAATCTGGCTCCGATATTTCCGGATTTCACCGCGTTTCATTCGGGCTTGCTGATTGATAAGGCCAGGCGGCCATTATCGACCAATTCGATCCTGGCGCCCAGCGACCGGCTTTCCCTGTCCAGGACTTGCTCCAGCCAGGCAACATCATTAGATTGGGCATGATTCAAGCGGAAGCGTTTGATTTGCATCGGCGTCATCTTCAAGTTGACCAGCTTTCCTGTCGCCATGTCCAGAGTCACAAAATACATCAGAGAAAGATCGCCGCGGAATTCCTGGTAGCCTGAAATTCCCTCATAGTCGTTCAGAAAGTCGCCGCAGCCGTAGATAATCGGTTTGCCCCGGTAGACTTCGATGCCCATGGGATGGTGAGATGAGTGGCCATGCACCACGTCCACATGGGCCTGGTCTATCAGCCGGTGCGCAAATTCTCTGTGCGCATTCGGTATCTTGTAACCCCAGTTGCCGCCCCAGTGTATCGAGGCCACCACGCAATCGCCTTGCTGCTTGAGGGCCGAGATCCGCTTGGCGATACGGCTCACCGTGCTTTCGGACAAATCCGGCAGCAAGTTGACGCCGGGCTTGTCGCTCCGAGCTCTCCATCGTGAAGGGATACCGCTGCTTTCATCGCCGAAACCGAACACCAGTACGCGACCTTTCCCCGGCACTTCGATAATCGCCGGTGCTTCGGCTTCTGCCAGGTTTTGTCCCACCCCCGTGGCCTCCAGATGGGCGCCGGCTAACATCTTTAAAGTCTCCGTCAAGCCGTCATACCCCCAATCCAGGATATGGTTGTTGGCCAGCACGCAGCAGTCGATCTTCGCCGCCGTAATGCAGGGAATATTCTTCGGATGCATCCGATAATGGATGCCTTTGCCGGGCCAATATTCGGTGCTGGTCGTCACCGCCGTCTCGAGGTTGATGATGCGGGCATCGGGACCCGTGCGCCGGAGTTCCGCCAGCGCATCCCCCCAGATATAGGCAAAGTCGACCGGTTTCGGAATAGGACCATTGGCTTCCTCCGCGAGCTTCACATAGCCCAGGGCGGAGGTTAGATAAGATTCATAAATCCGCGGCTGAACAGGGTGAGGCAGCACCTGGTCGATCCCTCGGCCGGTCATCACATCGCCGCACAGAAACAGCGTGATTGTCTGGCTAGCAGGAGAAGTCGTCCGAGGTGGATGGCCTTGATCGGGCATCGTGTCCCTCCTGCCCGTTGCCGAACGCGCCTTATTCATCCCCAGCGCGACCGCCGTGAACCCGAATAATTTCAGGAAATCTCTTCTAGTGTCTAATTGCATAAGTTAGAGATTGTATTTTTGATCTGGCTGCCAACGACTTCGCGTTTCTTCCAAACGAAAGGTTGCGCTCCCGTGTTGTAGGCAGCAATGTATTTCTCCA